>DAOMRS010000002.1 GCA_035445995.1 Candidatus Dependentiae bacterium
GTGATGCTTGCCCAGGCCTGTGGGTGTCAATACCAACCTGGTTCTTTTGTAAAACTCTGGTAAGAAATCAAATAACAAAACTTAATCGTTATATTGCCGACAATCGACAACATAATGTCATTGTGCTTTTAACATGCAGAGCGAGAAACTAATTATGAAACAAACACCTGCACACAACATTGTAAATACTGATCTAATGAATTTAATTCCGTCCAAAGCTCGCAATATCGTTGAAGTAGGTTGCATGTATGGGGCAATGGCACGAGCCTATCGTGAAGTCAATCCATCAGCCTAGTATATTGAAATAGATATTGACCCGGGCTATGCGCAGATAGCTGCTCAATTTTGTGATAGAACACTCGCTACAGATATCGAGACGCTGACCATTGAGCAATTTGATGGACTTTTCCCCAGTGACTGCTGGATTTTTGGTGATTCCCTGGAACATTTGCGCGATCCTTGGCGAATTATTCGCCTGATTCGCGGATCTATCGATAAAGATGGCTGCTTGTTGGCATGCATACCAAATGCACAGCACTGGAGTGTGCAAATGCGTCTGGCCACAGGTCTTTTTCGATACGAAGATTCAGGCTTGCTCGACCGCACCCATATTCGTTGGTTTACTCGTACAACCATGGTCGAGATGTTCACCCAGGCTGGTTGGACTATCGAACAAGGTATAAGTCGCTCCTTACCCCAAACGCCACCACCCACCTTGATAGCAGGTATCCAATCCATAGCCGAGGCTGCTGGGGTTGATAGTGAACAAGCTTTGGCCGATGCTCACGTCTTTCAATTTTTATTCCGTCTACGCCCCACTTAGAAATATAAGAACAAACATCAGGTGTAAGCTTTCCTGTCTACTTGACAGGGAAGCTTACGGCCACACCCGGCCGAAAAATAGGAAAAACAGGGTGTAAACCGCAGAAATTACCGGGTTATTCAGGTCTGAGTACTAACACTGGTGTTTCCCGGTGAAAACACCGGACCTTCAGCCCAACTTCAGAGCAGATCACAAAAAGCTGTTTCCAGAGAACCCGGAGCCGAGCTTGTTCAATAACCGGTTATGCTTTTAATTTAAGCTCATTAAACTTATATTCCAAATAAGATTTAGTGCATCCTATAAATAATTTTTTTGCCTCTATTAAGCTCATCAAAGGATAATTATTGTGATCAAGAGAATCTTTCTTAAAACCATGCCTGGAATCTATACCAATTAAACTATAATTATTTGCAGGATTTGTAAATTTTTTTCTATCTTCTCTAGAGTAATTTACTTTCCATCCTTTATCATAATGTTTCTCTAAGGTTTCAAGTGTTTCCATAATCTTATAAAGGCTAGACCAGCTTAATGATTCAGAGAAATATTTTAGCAAGAGATATGTGCCCATAGAATGCTGAGCAATATAATAAATTCCATTAAATATATGCTTTAATGCCTGTTCTTTATAATTTTGTCTTTGCTTAAAATTTAATTTCATTAAAACATCATCACCTAAACGCTCATATAATTTAGGATTAATATTTACATCATACCCTAAATTATAATTGGGGTAATTAACATTACCCATTGATTTATTTTCCATCTTTTCAATTTTAATATGTTTTTGTTCATCTTCTGCGCCATTAAATATTGTTACTAATCCTCTAAAAAGATTAATTAACTCCAACCCAATTACCCATGCAGAATCATGGTCTTTTATGCCATTACAATGAAATGTAACAAATCTATGGTCATATGAATATGTATCAAATGGAGAAGGCTCAGAATATATATGAATATCCATCATATGGATTGCTCCCAAATGGCTTTCATCAAATATATTTACTTGCGGTAAGTAAAAAATATAATCATTTTCTGCTGGATAAGCTATAAAAGGATCTTTCATAAAAATATTTTAGGAGCATAACGTAATGCGAGGTGAGGTGAGCGACGCCCTCGCGTAGTTGAGCCATACGAAATATGGCGATGTCCAAGAGGGCGTAGCGGTAAAGCCGTGTTCGCTTGACTGAGGGGTTATGGTGCTGCACGCTGTTCCCAAAAATCAACACCTCACACTATGTTATTCGGACGCTACGCGTCCGAATAACATTTAGTATGCAGTGCATACTTCTTTACAAACGGGTGTATAACAAAACTCATTTTCAGTAAGGTTCTGAATTAAAGAGCTTTATGAATGAAATATCGCAATCTTCTGTTCTGATTACACCTTGCCCATTCGATCAACTTCGCAGCGGCTTGCTACCTTGATCAGGAGAAAAACAGCTCCTTTGAAATTTCAAAAATGAGGTTTCAGGTATTCTGCTGCGTTTGAAGTTGATCT
>DAOMRS010000003.1 GCA_035445995.1 Candidatus Dependentiae bacterium
ATTTACATCAGCACCAGCTTGAATAAGCATTTGCACTATCTCTGCCGTACGTGCTTTATGTAATGGCGTACTACCACGATCGTTGGTAGAGTTTACATTATCTTCGTTCAATAGAAGTTCGACTATCTCAACAAGACCATATGATGCAGCAGCATGTAGTAATGAATCCCCTCTATTTGTGCTCATGGTAGCACCTGCATTTATAAGCATTTTAGTCATATCCACATCTTTATTGTTCATAGCATTAAATACGGCTGTGTAGCCAGATTTGTTTACTGCATTTATATCAGCACCTGCCTGAAGAAGCATATGCGCTATATCTGCATTTCCAGCATGATGTAACGCAGTATTTCCATAATAGTCAACAGCATTTATATCGGCGCCCGCTTGGAGAAGTATTTGGACAATATCTATATTATCATCCTTTACAGCAAAATGCAGTGGAGTAACATCCCTCACGCTATTATATAGTGCTTTATTTCCACAATCCCTAACAGCATTTACATCAGCACCTGCCAAAAGAAGTATCTTTACCATTTCTGTATTTTTACTTCTTACAGCCCTGTATAATACAGCACGTCCTCTAGTATCCTTGACATTGACATCTACTCCTGCTATAAGAAGCATCTGAACTATATCTGTATATCCACGACTCACCGCATTACTCAGTGTATCTGCATCTATAAAAGAACCTGCCAATATCAGCATCCTTACCATATCCACGTTGCCATTCTTCGCAGCATAGGATAATGCAGTATCCCCGCTTGTAGTAGCGATATTCACATCAGCACCAGAAAGAATAAGTATCTTTAGTACCTCCAGATGACTTTGTTCTACAGAAATGTGTAATGCAGTGCGCCCCTTTGAATCAACGACATCCATGTTAGCTTTGCTTAGAAGTAACCTGACCGTTTCTGTATGGCCTTGTTTCACAGCAAGATGTAACGCCGTATATCCATTGTTTGCTATGATATTTGCATTGGCACCAGATGATAGTAGTAATCTAACTATTTCAGTATACCCCTTTCTTGCAGCAAGATATAGTGCCGTACGGCCATCATTGTTCACATTAGCTTTACTGAGAAGAAACCAAACTACATCCTCATGTCCTCTACTTGCTGCAGCATGCAGTGCAGTGGAACCATAGCTATTAGGAATGTTTACATCATCGCCATCAGATAAGCAACTCTTCACCAAAGAAATATCTCCAATAGCCGCAGCGTTGATCAAAGACATATCTAGTGTTATCGAAAAATACTTTGTA